>NZ_JBMKIA010000003.1:384589-387264 GCF_049238215.1 Enterobacter cloacae complex sp. IR5441 | reverse complement strand
AGTTCCGATTCATCCTACTGCTTTCAGCTTGGGGGACGAGGAAACCAGGGTATGTGGTGGAGGGCAAGAGAAAGCGCCTCATTCCTTCCATGGTTACGAGTTTATGACACTGGTAACACCACCAGAGCTAGTGACGGCACGTTAAAAGCAGCTTCCCCGGTAGTTAAGCTGTTTGCAGACGGTTCGTTTGAGACTAATGGCGAATCAGAAGGCTGTACCGTAACCCGCATGAAAGCCGGAGAGTATCTGATCGAGGGCTGCATAGGGATGAACTCAGATGCGGCGTGGGGTGGTATTGATGGCGGGTTCGATATCCCTAAAGATCGTAATGGGCAGGCCCTAATCTGGCTTGACTATGAGGTAAATGCCGACGGGTCAGTGCTGGTGAAAACATTCCACCGGGAATACCCGTCAGCACCGATATTTGCGAGGAACTCACGGGAAGATTTTGTGGATGGCGAACCGGCCGATATTCCGGCCGATCAGTTTGTCAGTGTCCGTGTAGAGATGCCGCAAAACAGTATCTGGAATCAGCGTGCAGCTATGGCTGAAGTTTCTGATTCATCATCTGATTAAAGGCAGAATCATCAGGCATATCCAGGCGAACATCGATCCAGCTGTTCACCGGCACGTCCATCGGTTCCCCTTTTGTTTTGACGATCTCCCCTTCATCGCTCAGCATGTATTTTCGCTTAAACAGGCGGATAGTCAGCCCACCGCTTTCTGCCTGCTCTGCTTCAACAATCCCAAGCTCTCCCATGCCGCCTGGGTCCATTGGCGGCAGTAACTGCCAGCCTTCTGATGCCAGGCCATCCGAACCGGTAAGAATATATACCCCAACATCCAGCCGAGAGATTTTGATCCCTTCAGCCTCGGCGTTCGCCGTACCGCAGCCGCACCAAGTGAAGCCTACTTCGTCAACATCGGTACGCTGGTTCTCGTTCTGAGATTTCACGATTCTGGCCACCGGCGAAGCTGCCTTAAGCGTGCCATCTGATGCCGTAGTGGTGTTCGCCGAGGAATAATAGACGGCCCACGGTGACCAGTTATTAAGATATCTTCGACGTGATGCCATTCGATTATCAACTGTTAGCTGTATTTGCGATACATAACCTGTGCCATCACCTCCCCCCGCACGTACGCCAGTTATCATGGTGGAATAGGGGTCATAATAATTAGAACCGCTGGCACCAGGGCCAGAACTAAAACACGAGAAAGTTACGTCATTTGCATTTAAAGTGGCGTCAGACGCATTCAGATTTGTTCTGCCTAATCCAAAGTCACCAACTTTCAGAACCCGACCTAGAGTCATATCAGTTGATGATGTGGTTAGTGCGGCTGTTGCGGCACTTCCCAAACCGACCTTTAATATTAATACTCAGTCACTTGGGAGAACCATAGCTTCCAACTTTTCGACCCGCTCGAGTATGCTCAAAATAGCTTCATGATGAAGGGCAGCAGAGACGCCAGAGACATCAACGCTGAGGACGTTTTCTACAACCGTTCCATCTGTAAGCTCTCTGCTTCCGCCGTCATATACTGCTTGTGGGAATACTGATTGGACCTCTTGCGCAATAAAACCGATACCAGGCCCCATTCCATCTTTACGCTCCCATGTACAACCACGCAGCATTTTCATTTTTTCAAGCGGTTCTGATACCCGCTTAACGTTCTCTTTGATCCTCAAATCTGAGTTGCTTGTCCACGTTCCCGGAGCGGTTGCGTTACCGCCTGCCAGAAATTCAAATGACAAATTAGCAGCTCCAAAATTGATCATGTAACTCATAACTGAGGTGCTGTTGCCACGCTTAATACCAGTCAAAACATAATCGTCGTACCATCGATATACCGTCCATCCCATTGCCGCCCCAGTGACAGAGCTGGACTGCCTGTTATTGATCTCGACTCTATTGTTTTCATACGCTTTTACGGCAAACCCGCCATAGTTTGATGTAATGTTCCCCGTAGTTGTAATAGAGCCATTAACTGTTCCACCATCTTTCCCATCGATAGATTTAAAGCGAGAATCATCACCGGAAGCTACAGTTCCCGCTTCCGTTCCGACATTTCTGGTGGCGCTGTCTCCTAAATCGAGGTTTGTGCGAGCGTCAGCAGCATTCTTTGCACCTGTTCCGCCCTGGCTGATACTGAGTGCGGTAGTCAGGCCACTTAGGCTGGTTATATCGCTGTTAGCCCCTTTCTTCGCCAGTGATTTCTGGCCTGGTACTGTGACGGCCACACCGTTAATCGTGATAGTGACGTCTGTAGTACCGTTCATCACATCAGCGAAACCGCTCATGTAACGCTGATACATAGTGAAGGTTTCAGCGATGTCCTGCGCCAGACCGTCGACGCTCAGGCTGTCGCTCAGAAGAATGGCATATTTTGTTCCAGCAGGGATTGCAGGGTTAGCAGCTGGCGTAACGGTGAGAGAGGTTGCGCTTCCAATCGCGGTGATCTGGAAAACCTGCGCTGGGCTGGTCATTGCAATAACGGTACAGCCGTTACGAATAAGAGAACCAGCAGCAGTGAAGTTTGTGCCGGTACCTGTAAGGGTGTTTCCGCTGATGGCGATAGTGCCAGTGGTATAAATCATGTTTTCTCCAGGCAATAAAAAAACCCCGCCGGAGCGAGGTTGATTAAAAAGATAGTTTATTCAGACGTACATATCGGGT